>NZ_CP151987.1:0-12500 GCF_038593325.1 Bacillus sp. FSL W7-1582 | reverse complement strand
CCACTTAACGTATACTTTGGGACCTTAGCTGGCGGTCTGGGCTGTTTCCCTTTCGACTACGGATCTTATCACTCGCAGTCTGACTCCCAAGGATAAGTCATCGGCATTCGGAGTTTGACTGAATTCGGTAACCCGGTAGGGGCCCCTAGTCCAATCAGTGCTCTACCTCCGAGACTCTTACCTTGAGGCTAGCCCTAAAGCTATTTCGGAGAGAACCAGCTATCTCCAGGTTCGATTGGCATTTCACCCCTACCCACACCTCATCCCCGCACTTTTCAACGTGCGTGGGTTCGGGCCTCCATTCAGTGTTACCTGAACTTCACCCTGGACATGGGTAGATCACCTGGTTTCGGGTCTACGACCACGTACTCATGCGCCCTATTCAGACTCGCTTTCGCTGCGGCTCCGCATCTTCTGCTTAACCTTGCACGGGATCGTAACTCGCCGGTTCATTCTACAAAAGGCACGCCATCACCCGTTAACGGGCTCTGACTACTTGTAGGCACACGGTTTCAGGATCTATTTCACTCCCCTTCCGGGGTGCTTTTCACCTTTCCCTCACGGTACTGGTTCACTATCGGTCACTAGGGAGTATTTAGCCTTGGGAGATGGTCCTCCCGGATTCCGACGGAATTTCACGTGTTCCGCCGTACTCAGGATCCACTCTGGAGAGAACAACATTTCAGTTACAGGGCTGTTACCTTCTTTGGCGGGCCTTTCCAGACCTCTTCGCTTATATCGTTCCTTTGTAACTCCGTATAGAGTGTCCTACAACCCCAAGAGGCAAGCCTCTTGGTTTGGGCTGTTCCCGTTTCGCTCGCCGCTACTCAGGGAATCGCATTTGCTTTCTCTTCCTCCGGGTACTTAGATGTTTCAGTTCCCCGGGTATGCCTTCTCATACTCTATGTATTCAAGTATGGATACTACTCCATTACGAGCAGTGGGTTTCCCCATTCGGAAATCTCCGGATCAAAGCTTGCTTACAGCTCCCCGAAGCATATCGGTGTTCGTCCCGTCCTTCATCGGCTCCTAGTGCCAAGGCATCCACCGTGCGCCCTTTCTAACTTAACCATTTCTTACTTTAGAAAGAATCACTATGTGTGATGAACTTTGCATTGCATTCAATGTGAATGTATTACTTATTGTTATCTAGTTTTCAAAGAACACGTTGGTGGAGCCTAGCGGGATCGAACCGCTGACCTCCTGCGTGCAAGGCAGGCGCTCTCCCAGCTGAGCTAAGGCCCCGATTTAATAGAAGATGGTGGGCCTGAGTGGACTCGAACCACCGACCTCACGCTTATCAGGCGTGCGCTCTAACCAGCTGAGCTACAGGCCCATCTTTCATATCGAAGATATGATGTTGTAGGAACTTTTGCAAGTTCCTTCAAAACTAAACAAGACGAAAAACGTACGCTGCTCCATATATCCTTAGAAAGGAGGTGATCCAGCCGCACCTTCCGATACGGCTACCTTGTTACGACTTCACCCCAATCATCTGCCCCACCTTCGGCGGCTGGCTCCATAAAGGTTACCTCACCGACTTCGGGTGTTGCAAACTCTCGTGGTGTGACGGGCGGTGTGTACAAGGCCCGGGAACGTATTCACCGCGGCATGCTGATCCGCGATTACTAGCGATTCCAGCTTCACGCAGTCGAGTTGCAGACTGCGATCCGAACTGAGAACAGATTTGTGGGATTGGCTAAACCTTGCGGTCTCGCAGCCCTTTGTTCTGTCCATTGTAGCACGTGTGTAGCCCAGGTCATAAGGGGCATGATGATTTGACGTCATCCCCACCTTCCTCCGGTTTGTCACCGGCAGTCACCTTAGAGTGCCCAACTGAATGCTGGCAACTAAGATCAAGGGTTGCGCTCGTTGCGGGACTTAACCCAACATCTCACGACACGAGCTGACGACAACCATGCACCACCTGTCACTCTGTCCCCGAAGGGAAAGCCCTATCTCTAGGGTTGTCAGAGGATGTCAAGACCTGGTAAGGTTCTTCGCGTTGCTTCGAATTAAACCACATGCTCCACCGCTTGTGCGGGCCCCCGTCAATTCCTTTGAGTTTCAGTCTTGCGACCGTACTCCCCAGGCGGAGTGCTTAATGCGTTAGCTGCAGCACTAAGGGGCGGAAACCCCCTAACACTTAGCACTCATCGTTTACGGCGTGGACTACCAGGGTATCTAATCCTGTTCGCTCCCCACGCTTTCGCTCCTCAGCGTCAGTTACAGACCAGAGAGTCGCCTTCGCCACTGGTGTTCCTCCACATCTCTACGCATTTCACCGCTACACGTGGAATTCCACTCTCCTCTTCTGCACTCAAGTTTCCCAGTTTCCAATGACCCTCCCCGGTTGAGCCGGGGGCTTTCACATCAGACTTAAGAAACCGCCTGCGAGCCCTTTACGCCCAATAATTCCGGACAACGCTTGCCACCTACGTATTACCGCGGCTGCTGGCACGTAGTTAGCCGTGGCTTTCTGGTTAGGTACCGTCAAGGTGCAAGCAGTTACTCTTGCACTTGTTCTTCCCTAACAACAGAGCTTTACGATCCGAAAACCTTCATCACTCACGCGGCGTTGCTCCGTCAGACTTTCGTCCATTGCGGAAGATTCCCTACTGCTGCCTCCCGTAGGAGTCTGGGCCGTGTCTCAGTCCCAGTGTGGCCGATCACCCTCTCAGGTCGGCTACGCATCGTCGCCTTGGTGAGCCGTTACCTCACCAACTAGCTAATGCGCCGCGGGTCCATCTGTAAGTGACAGCCGAAACCGTCTTTCATCCTTGAACCATGCGGTTCAAGGAACTATCCGGTATTAGCTCCGGTTTCCCGGAGTTATCCCAGTCTTACAGGCAGGTTACCCACGTGTTACTCACCCGTCCGCCGCTAACATCCGGGAGCAAGCTCCCTTCTGTCCGCTCGACTTGCATGTATTAGGCACGCCGCCAGCGTTCGTCCTGAGCCAGGATCAAACTCTCCGAAAAAGTACAAAACCGAAGTTTTGTTTTTCGTCAGCGTTTGACTGACTACCTATGATGTATCATAGGATTTTTTATAAAAACTCGAATTAACAGGTACGTTTTGTCTTGTTTAGTTTTCAAAGAACTTGTTTGTCACTCTCTCAAAGCGACCACTTAAATATATCATATATCTCTATCAATAGTCAACATTTTTCTTGAAAAACATTTTATTTTTTTAAGAAGTTTTTGTTATGAAAGAGATAAAAAATAGAGCCTCTTTTTGCTCCTTTGAAAGGTTAACACATATCTATGAAAAAAGCATTATAAACTTCAAAAAAAATCATGTTTTTTCAAAAAAAAATAAAGCCGGCGAAAAACCGGCTTTATTTTTACTCAGATTGCTCTTGATCTGACTCTACATTTTCTACGTTTTCTACGTTTTCTTCACTATTCTCTTCATCGTCTTCTGGTGATTGTTCTACTAATGCCACTGTAGCGACATGTTCATCATCACCTAGACGGATCAGGCGGACACCTTGAGTGACTCGGCCTGTTGTGGAGATATCTGAAACGGCCATACGGATGATGACACCACTACCTGTAATAATCATCAAGTCTTCTTCAGCTTCAGCGTTAGTCGCCTTCACTGCAACAAGCGGACCGTTGTTGTCAGTGATCTTGCATGTTTTCAGACCTTTACCACCACGGCTTTGGACACGATATTCTTTTTCAGGCGTTAATTTACCATAACCTTTTTCAGTTACGATCAATACGTTTGCATCTGGCTCAAGGATTTCCATTCCAACGACGATGTCATCCTCAGAAAGTGTGATCCCTTTAACTCCAGCTGCTGTACGTCCCATTTCACGAACATCTGTCTCGTCGAAACGAATGAGCATTCCTTTTTTCGTTCCGATGATAATTTGTTTTTCACCATTGGTTAAACGAACAGCCATCAATTCATCTTCATCACGTAGGCTGAGTGCAATCAAACCGTTGTTACGGATGTTTGCAAATTGAGACAATGACGTTCGTTTCGATACACCGTGTCTTGTTGTAAAGAAGAGATACGAATCTTCATCAAATTCGCTGACTGGAATAATGGCGTTTATCCACTCTCCCTTTTCTACTTCAAGAAGGTTAATAATCGGAATCCCTTTTGCTGTTCGTCCGAATTCAGGGATCTCATAGCCCTTCGCTCGATAAACCTTCCCTTTATTAGAGAAGAAGAGAATCGTATCGTGCGTAGATGTTGAGATCAACTGTTCAACGAAATCATCTTCGTTGGTTCCCATTCCTTGTACACCTTTACCGCCTCTTTTTTGACTGCGGTATGTTGATGCAGGCAGGCGCTTAATATAACCATTATGAGTCAGTGTGATCACAATATTTTCAACAGGAATCAAATCTTCGTCTTCGATTGTTTCTATACCCGCTGTCACAATTTCTGTGCGGCGCGTATCATTGAAGCGTTCTTTGATTTCTGTTAATTCTTCTCTAATGATTTCTAGAACTTTCTCATTGTCTGCTAGAATGGCTTTCAATTCAGCAATCAAGTCAACAAGCCCTTTGTATTCATCTTCTATTTTCTCTCTTTCTAAACCAGTCAAACGCTGGAGTCGCATATCGAGAATGGCCTGTGCTTGTTTTTCAGACAAGCTATAGTTTTCCATCAAACCATTTCTTGCAATTTCAGCAGTTTGAGAGCCTCTAATTAAGGCAATGACCTCATCTAAGTGATCAAGCGCAATTCTTAAGCCTTCTAAAATATGAGCTCTTGCTTCCGCTTTACGCAATTCATACGCCGTTCTTCGACGAATGATCACTTTCTGATGCTCAAGGTAATATTCAAGACATTGTTTGAGAGATAACACTTTCGGCTGTCCATCAACAAGTGCAAGCAAGTTAATACCGAAGGACGTTTGAAGTGTCGTTTGTTTATAAAGATTGTTTAATAGAACATGGACGTTTGCGTCTCTTCGTAGTTCAATGACAATTCTCATTCCATTACGGTCAGATTCATCACGAAGATCTGTAATGCCATCAATCTTTTTATCACGGACAAGATCAGCGATTTTTTCGATCAAACGAGCTTTGTTAACCTGATAAGGAATCTCGTTGATGACAATGCGCTGCTTACCACTAGATGTTTCTTCGATATTTGACTTTGCACGTAATGTAATAGAGCCTCGTCCTGTTTCATACGCTTTACGAATACCACTTCGGCCAATGATTTGTCCCGCAGTTGGGAAGTCTGGACCTGGAATGATGTCCATTAGTTCCTGTGTCGTCATTTCAGGATTTTGACTAATCGCCAATACCCCATCAATCACTTCACCTAGTTGGTGAGGCGGGATATTCGTTGCCATCCCTACAGCGATTCCAGTTGCCCCGTTCACTAATAAGTTCGGGAACCTAGCAGGCATAACGACTGGCTCTCTTTCACTGCCATCGTAGTTATCTTGATAATCAATGGTGTCCTTTGTGATATCACGCAGGATCTCCATCGAAATTTTAGAAAGACGTGCCTCGGTATAACGCATGGCTGCTGCACCGTCTCCATCGACAGAACCAAAGTTCCCGTGCCCTTCAACCAGCATATTACGATAGTTGAAATCTTGCGCCATCCGAACCATCGCTTCATATACAGCGCTATCACCGTGAGGGTGGTACTTACCGATAACTTCCCCAACGATACGAGCAGATTTCTTAAATGGTTTATCACTTGTCATACCTAGGTCATTCATCGCATACAAAATTCTTCGATGCACGGGCTTCAATCCGTCTCGCACATCTGGTAATGCACGCGAAACAATAACACTCATTGCATAATCTAAAAAGGACGTACGCATTTCATGGCTAATATTCACTTCGCGTACATTTGGTGTATGTTGTTCACTCACTATAAGAACCTCCCTTTACGTATCACATGAAATAAATTATGTGGGAGTAAAATATGTATTTATCTTCACAAGACTATTCTCCATTATATCAATAATCTTGCCTTTATACACATTTATTTACTAGAAAATCGACGAATCGCAGAAAACCAGGACATTCGTTTCACGCCCCTGTTTCTTGAAAAACAACCTTATTCCAAACAAGAAATAAGGTTGCTCTCAAGGGGGGATACCTATCTAAATATCAAGATTTTTTACGTATTGTGCATTTTCTTCGATAAAGTTACGTCTCGGCTCTACTTTATCTCCCATTAGCATTTCAAAAGTCTCATCAGCATCGATTGCATCCTCAAGTGTCACTTGAAGAAGTGTTCTCGCATCAGGATCCATTGTTGTTTCCCAAAGCTGAGTAGCATTCATCTCTCCAAGACCTTTATAACGCTGAAGTCCAGGTTTCGGTGTTTGAGGTAGTGTTTTTAACAGTTCATCTAGCTGTTTATCGTTATACACGTATTCAACACGCTTTCCTTGCTGCACTTTATATAAAGGCGGCTGTGCAATATACACATAACCGTTTTCAATGATTTCACGCATGTAGCGATAGAAGAATGTTAGGAGTAGCGTCCGTATATGCGCTCCATCAACATCAGCATCAGTCATGATCACAATTTTGTGATAACGTGCTTTCTCTAAAGTGAAGTCTTCTCCGATTCCAGTCCCTAGCGCTGTAATCATTGAACGAACCTCGTTGTTAGATAAAATTTTATCTAGTCGGGCTTTTTCAACGTTTAGGATCTTCCCTCTTAACGGTAAGATCGCTTGGAAATGTCGATCACGACCTTGCTTAGCAGATCCGCCCGCAGAATCTCCCTCTACGATATAAAGCTCAGAGATGGAAGGATCTTTAGAAGAACAGTCTGCCAGTTTCCCAGGCAAGCTAGAGACTTCCAGTGCACTTTTACGTCTTGTCAGCTCACGTGCCTTTTTGGCAGCCATTCTTGCACGAGCTGCCATCACACCTTTCTCCACAATTTTCTTTGCAGCATCAGGGTTCTCTAAGAGGAATTTCTCAAGTGCTTCGGAGAAGAGGGAGTCGGTAATGGTTCTTGCTTCTGAGTTACCGAGCTTTGTCTTCGTTTGTCCTTCAAATTGAGGGTCTGGATGTTTGATAGAGATAATGGCTGTTAAGCCTTCTCGTACATCTTCTCCGCTCAAATTCGAGTCACCATCTTTGAATACGCCATTTTTACGAGCATAATCATTGATGACACGCGTCAGACCGGTTTTAAAGCCAGCTTCGTGTGATCCACCTTCATATGTGTTGATGTTATTGGCGAAAGAATAAATATTGCTTGTATAGGAATCGTTGTATTGCAGTGCAACTTCAACGGTGATTCCGTCTTTTTCACCCTCGATGTAAACTGGTTCTTCATGAACGACTTCCTTCGAGCGATTCAAATGTTCTACATAGCTCTTAATACCGCCTTCATAGCAGTATTCGTTTCTTCGTTCTTTGCCTTCACGTAAGTCTTCAATGATGATGTTGACGCCTTTTGTTAAGAAAGCTAACTCACGTACACGGTTAGCAAGTGTGTCGTAATCAAATTCAATGGTTTCAGTGAAAATTTCTGGATCTGGCACAAAATGAGTGGTTGTCCCTGTTACATCTGTTTCACCGATGATCTCTAAATCTCCAACTGGAACACCGCGTTTGAATTGTTGATAATGAATTTTTCCATCACGGTATACAGTCACGTCTAAGGTCGTAGATAACGCATTAACAACAGATGCCCCTACACCATGCAGACCGCCAGATACTTTATAACCGCTGCCGTCAAATTTACCACCAGCGTGAAGAACCGTCATAATGACTTCTACAGCAGGACGTCCCATTTTTTCGTGAATCCCAACAGGAATTCCGCGGCCGTTATCTTTCACTGTGATGCTATTATCTTTTTCAATTTGCACTGTAATGTCTGTACAATAACCAGCTAAAGCCTCATCAATACTGTTGTCGACAATTTCCCATACAAGATGGTGAAGTCCTTTTGCACTGGTTGACCCAATGTACATTCCTGGACGTTTTCTAACCGCTTCTAGTCCTTCGAGCACCTGTATCTGATTTTCATCATAACTATTATGTTGCTGTTCCATTGCCACGTACATTCACCTACACTTTTCTTAAACGATATATTTATATGAATTGAGCTTTTAGACTTCAATTTCAATCACAAATGAAGCACGTTTTTTGAGCGTGCTTGAGGAAAGAGGAGAGTAATACACGGATTCAGTTGTGACGACGATGGATTTGGGTGTCCCTTGTGACAACGAAATGATTTGTTCTTCTTGTTTTTGAAGAAATTCCTCTACAACAGAAGATGACCTCATTTTGTAATCAACAATTGCGACAATCTCTCGTGTAGAAACAACACAATCATCACCTAAATGAATATACAAGACTCACACCTCATTTATCAGTCAATTACTTTTCCACTGGCTACTCTGAAAATTTCCGCTTCTTTCAGGGTGGCGTGATCGATGCCTTCAACACTCGTAGTGGTGACAAAGGTCTGTACACGTCCCTGAATGGTATGGAGCAAATGAGACTGTCTGTAATCATCAAGTTCAGATAAAACATCATCGAGTAGAAGAATTGGGTATTCACCGATTTCTTCATGAATCAGATCAATTTCTGCCAGCTTTAGTGAAAGAGCTGTTGTTCTTTGCTGCCCTTGAGAGCCATATGTCTGAACATCCCGACCATTCACAAAGAAAAGAAGATCATCTCTGTGAGGCCCCCATAGCGTCACCCCTCGGTCTATTTCTCTGTCTCTTAGTTTCTGAAACGATTCTTCATAGCTATTTTTTATTTTCGACAAGTCTGACGCTTCTGATACCTCTATGGCCGTCTGGTATTGGAGCGTGAGCGTTTCCAGCTCTCTTGAAATCCCAAAATGCAGCGGCTGCGCCCATTTTTCGAGCTGTTTCGTAAAAGTCAGTCGTCTTTTGACAACCTTCGCTGCCGCATCAATCAACTGCTCTGTTAAAATCTCCAGCATCGCTTGATCCGTTTGCTTTCTTGTTTGCAATTGTTTCAAGTAATGATTTCGCTGAGTGAGGATTTTTTGATAGAGCGATAAATCATGCAAGTAGACAGCAGACACTTGTCCAATCTCCATGTCGAGGAATCTTCTGCGGATTTGCGGGCTACCTTTCACAAGGCTGAGATCCTCTGGTGCAAACATGATGGTGTTCAAGGCACCAACATAATGACTGAGTTTCTGTTGTTCAATGTGATTGACCTTGCCCTTTTTTCCTTTTTTTGAGATCACGAGCTGCATGGGGAGTGGACCATTTTTTTTGATGACTCTACCTTCTATTTTAGCATAGTCTTCGTCCCATCGGATAAGTTCTTTATCATTTGACGTACGATGAGACTTTGCCATCGACAATACATAGATCGCTTCCATCAGGTTCGTTTTACCTTGGGCGTTCTCACCAATCATCACATTCACCTTATTGTCGAATTGAAGCTCGGTGTGTTCATAGTTTCGGTATGAAGTTAACGCCAGACTTTGAATGTACATGTATTGTCACCCGTTTCTAATTCACAACTTGAAATGTGCCGTGACCTTCTATCTCGACAACATCACCTGGGTATAATTTGCGTCCCCGTCTATTATCTGGCTCTTGATTGATGAACACCTCATGTTCACTTAAAAACCACTTCGCCATTCCACCAGATTGAATGACTTCGGCTAATTTCAAAAACTGCCCTAATGTAATCATTTCTGTTTCAATCGTTATCAGATTAGGCATTGTATCGACCTCTTTCAATATCACTAATATCTAATTGTACTAAAAAACAAGACAAGAAGGAAAGGGGGAAAGCGAACTGGGATGAAAGAAAGCTGAGGAAACGAGGAAAAAAGCTGCTGTGCGCTCACACAGCAGCCATTTTAGACCAAATTAATACGTTCTAACTGGAAGAATCAATTGCAAAATGGAATCATCATTTGGCGTTCGTAATAGGAATGGTCTCATTGCGCCAGTGAAACTGACATGAATCTCTGTTCCCTCTAATACTTTTAAAGCATCAAGCATATATTTCGGACTGAAAGAGATTTTGAGATCCTCCCCTTTAATGTCATCTGCTTGCACCGTTTCAACTACTTTACCGATTTCAGGCGAATTAGAAGAAATTTCAAGGCTTTGCGCAGGATCAGCAGAAAGCTTCACAACGTTGTTACGCCCTTCTCTTGCTAAAAGTGACGCGCGATCAATCGCTTGAAGGAATTCTTTCGTATTCACCACTACATCCGTTTTACTTTCTTGCGGAATGAGGCGAGCTGTATCTGGGTAATTACCATCCAGCAATCTTGAGAAGAACAGCACGTTCTGTGCTTTAAAGAGAACCTGTGTCTCCGTAATGACGATGCTCACAAGATCTTGTCCATCATCAAGAATTTTACTTAGCTCTGTTAAACTCTTTCCAGGAATGACCACATTGTACGAGCTTTCCTCGTTAATATCCAACTTCGCTTTTCTTAAAGCAAGACGATGACTATCCGTTGCTGTGCATATTAATTCACCTTTTTCAACCTTCCAGTTTACACCTGTCAAGATAGGTCGTGTTTCTGAGGTGGACACTGCGAAAACCGTTTGACGGATAAGGTTTTTAAGCAAATCTGTTGGAATTTGAAAAGCATGATGCTCTTCAATTTGTGGCAGATGCGGATATTCTTCAGCATCTAAGCCGTTTAAATTAAATTCTGCTGAACCAGAGCGGATGATGGTCAGATGATTTTGTTCTACCTCAATTTCGACAGTAGACATAGGCAGTTTCTTAACGATTTCGCTAAAGAAGCGGGCTTGCAGCACAATACTTCCTGGTCGATCAATTGTAATGACTTCTAAATCTCCATCTCTTTGAGGAATAAAAGATTCGATTGAGATATCAGAATCGCTCCCTGTGAGAGAAACCCCTTCGTCAGATGCAACAATTTTAATCCCTGTCAAAATAGGAATCGTTGTTCTAGAGGATACGGCCTTTAATACATCTTGGACACTTTCAACAAGACGATCTTTTTGAATCGTGAATTTCATAGTGGTCCTCCTAATTTTTCTTAATGACATGTATATATATTTATTTAATAAAAATCGTAGAAGTACTAGTAGGGCTTGTGAATATGTGGATAAGTCAGTAGAAAGAAAGGAAAGACAGCCTATCCACATGTGGACAGACTGTGTATGACTATGCTCTAGTTATTCACATTTTCCCGTACTTATCTTATCAGCTTGATTATTTTAGTTGTTCTTTGATCTCTTTGACATGCTGCTGAAGCTGTTCATCTTCAACGATTAATTTTGAAATTTTCTCATGAGCATGAATGACGGTCGTATGATCTCGTCCACCAAATTCTTCTCCGATTTTAGGTAGAGAGGAATCGGTCATTTCTCTAGAGAGATACATCGCAATTTGTCTTGGATAAGCAACTGATTTCGTACGTTTCTTCGCTTTGAAATCTTCTAATCGAATATTAAATTGCTGCCCTACAATTCTTTGAATATCTTTAATTGTAATCACCTTAGGTTTCGATGAAGGAATGATGTCCTTTAGGGCTTCAGCTGCTAGATCAGCATTGATGTCTTTATTGATTAAAGAAGAGTAAGCAACAACACGAATCAAAGCACCTTCCAGTTCCCGAATGTTGCTGTCGATTTGATTGGCAATATAAAGCATGACTTCATTCGGAATGTCTAAACCTTCTGCTTTTGCTTTTTTACGTAAGATCGCAATACGCGTTTCTAGATCTGGCGGGGTAATGTCTGTAATTAAGCCCCATTCGAATCGAGAGCGTAATCTGTCTTCAAGTGTCGGAATTTCCTTTGGCGGACGGTCACTAGAAATGACGATTTGCTTACTTTCTTCGTGAAGTGTGTTGAATGTATGGAAAAACTCTTCTTGTGTTTGTTCTTTTCCTGCTAAAAATTGAATATCATCTATCAAAAGCACATCTACATTCCGATAGCGATTACGGAAATCGACTGCTTTGTTGTCCCGGATTGAGTTGATAAATTCATTTGTAAATTTTTCAGATGATAGATAGACCACTTTGGCTGATGGATTATGATCGATGACGTAATGACCGATCGCATGCATTAAGTGAGTCTTTCCTAAACCAACGCCCCCATAAATAAAAAGCGGGTTATATGCTTTTGCTGGTGCTTCTGCGACTGCAAGTGAAGCGGCATGAGCAAAACGGTTGCCTGAACCAATAACAAAAGTATCAAATGTATATTTTGGATTCAGCATATTTTGTGGAATTTCAACGGGTTCTTCTTTCGACATTTTTTTGATTGGAGATTTTGGCATGGCTTCCTCTTCGTCCTGATTTTGAGGAATGATAAATTTGATGCTGAGCTCTTCGCCTGTCAGTTCATAGATGGTATCTGCAATTAAGTGAAGGTATCTTGACTCGAGCCAGTCTCTTGCAAATTCATTAGGTGCAGTAATAGTCAGCGTATCTCCTTGAAGAGAATGGGCTTTAGTGGACTTCATCCATGTTTCAAAACTAGGTTTGCTCAATTTTGTCTCTATTTTTTGAAGTGCTTTATTCCACAGATCCAAAATATTTTCCAT